>NZ_CM132111.1:0-2500 GCF_053585025.1 Micromonospora sp. RB23 | reverse complement strand
GAGCACTGGATGGTCTAGGGGGCCCACAAGCTTACCGAAATCAGCCAAACTCCGAATGCCGGTAAGTGAGAGCGCGGCAGTGAGACTGCGGGGGATAAGCTTCGTAGTCGAGAGGGAAACAGCCCAGATCACCAGCTAAGGCCCCTAAGCGTGTGCTAAGTGGAAAAGGATGTGGGGTCGCATAGACAACCAGGAGGTTGGCTTAGAAGCAGCCACCCTTTAAAGAGTGCGTAATAGCTCACTGGTCAAGTGGTTCCGCGCCGACAATGTAGCGGGGCTCAAGCACACCGCCGAAGCTGTGGCATTCACATTTTAACCACGCAACGCCTTGATGTGTTGTGCAGGTGTGTGGATGGGTAGGGGAGCGTCGTGCCGGGGGTGAAGCAGCGGGGTGACCCAGTTGTGGACGCGGCACGAGTGAGAATGCAGGCATGAGTAGCGAAAGAAGGGTGAGAAACCCTTCCGCCGGATGACCAAGGGTTCCAGGGCCAGGCTAATCCGCCCTGGGTGAGTCGGGACCTAAGGCGAGGCCGAGAGGCGTAGTCGATGGACAACGGGTTGATATTCCCGTACCCGCGAAAGAGCGTCCCTGATGAACCTCGTTGTGCTAACCACCCAATCCATCCTATGTCTTCGGACTGCGGGTGGGGAGCGTGGGAACCTGGCGGGTAGTAGTCAAGCGATGGGGTGACGCAGGAAGGTAGCTGAGCCCGGCCGGTGGTTGTGCCGGGGTAAGCGTGTAGGCCGTGCCATAGGCAAATCCGTGGCGCATGAAGGCTGAGACGTGATGCCGAGCCGATTCAGGTGAAGTCAGTGATCCTATGCTGCCGAGAAAAGCCTCTAGCGAGTTCTTAGCGGCCCGTACCCCAAACCGACACAGGTGGTCAGGTAGAGAATACCGAGGCGATCGGGCGAACTGTGGTTAAGGAACTCGGCAAATTGCCCCCGTAACTTAGGGAGAAGGGGGGCCGGAGACGTGAAGCCCCGCGCGGGTGGAGCGTTGTATGGCCGCAGAGAGCAGGGGGAAGCGACTGTTTACTAAAAACACAGGTCCATGCGAAGAAGTAATTCGATGTATATGGACTGACGCCTGCCCGGTGCTGGAACGTTAAGGGGACCTGTTAGCTCTTTCGGGGGCGAAGCGGAGAACTTAAGCGCCAGTAAACGGCGGTGGTAACTATAACCATCCTAAGGTAGCGAAATTCCTTGTCGGGTAAGTTCCGACCTGCACGAATGGCGTAACGACTTCCCCACTGTCTCAACCACAGGCCCGGCGAAATTGCAGTACGAGTAAAGATGCTCGTTACGCGCGGCAGGACGGAAAGACCCCGGGACCTTTACTATAGCTTGACATTGGTACTTGAGTTAGCTTGTGTAGGATAGGTGGGAGCCGGTGAAGTCCATACGCCAGTATGGGTGGAGGCAATCTTGAAATACCACTCTGGTTGATTTGGGTATCTAACTTCGGACCGTTATCCGGTTCAGGGACAGTGTCTGGTGGGTAGTTTAACTGGGGCGGTTGCCTCCTAAAGGGTAACGGAGGCGCCCAAAGGTTCCCTCAGCCTGGTTGGCAATCAGGTGTTGAGTGCAAGTACACAAGGGAGCTTGACTGTGAGACTGACAGGTCGAGCAGGGACGAAAGTCGGGACTAGTGATCCGGCACTTGCGAGTGGAAGCGGTGTCGCTCAACGGATAAAAGGTACCCCGGGGATAACAGGCTGATCTTCCCCAAGAGTCCATATCGACGGGATGGTTTGGCACCTCGATGTCGGCTCGTCGCATCCTGGGGCTGTAGCAGGTCCCAAGGGTTGGGCTGTTCGCCCATTAAAGCGGTACGCGAGCTGGGTTTAGAACGTCGTGAGACAGTTCGGTCCCTATCCGCCGTGCGCGTAGGATACTTGAGAAGGGCTGTCCCTAGTACGAGAGGACCGGGACGGACGAACCTCTGGTGTGCCAGTTGTCCCGCCAGGGGCACGGCTGGTTAGCTACGTTCGGAAGGGATAACCGCTGAAAGCATCTAAGCGGGAAGCCTGCTTCAAGATGAGGTATCCCACCCACTTTGTGGGGTAAGGCCCCCAGCTAGACGACTGGGTTGATAGGCCGGAAATGTAAGCCCGGTAACGGGTTCAGTTGACCGGTACTAATAGGCCGAGGACTTGACTACTAAGCTGCTACGCGTCCACTGTGCAACTCTGAACAAACACCACCCGTGAACGTGCCGGGGTTTGGTTGATATGTTCATAGAGTTACGGCGGTCATGGCGGAGGGGAAACGCCCGGTTACATTCCGAACCCGGAAGCTAAGCCCTCCAGCGCCGATGGTACTGCACTCGTGAGGGTGTGGGAGAGTAGGACACCGCCGGACAATCTTTCAGTTAGGGCCACCCCTGTCAGGGGTGGCCCTAACTGCATTCCCCCCTACCCCCACCCCTCAGCCCTGGTTGATCATGAGGTTGGCGGCGTCGGTGACGGCGTGTCGTGACGCTAACTTCATGATCAAC